>NZ_AP024109.1:5942500-5945000 GCF_016591715.1 Mesorhizobium sp. J8 | reverse complement strand
GTCGGGTAAGTTCCGACCTGCACGAATGGCGTAACGACTTCCCCGCTGTCTCCAGCATAGACTCAGTGAAATTGAATTCCCCGTGAAGATGCGGGGTTCCTGCGGTTAGACGGAAAGACCCCGTGCACCTTTACTATAGCTTTACATTGGCATTCGTAGTGGCATGTGTAGGATAGGTGGTAGGCTTTGAAGCCTGGGCGCCAGCTCAGGTGGAGCCACCCTTGAAATACCACCCTTATCACTATGGATGTCTAACCGCGGCCCGTTATCCGGGTCCGGGACAATGTATGGTGGGTAGTTTGACTGGGGCGGTCGCCTCCTAAAGAGTAACGGAGGCGCGCGATGGTGGGCTCAGAACGGTCGGAAATCGTTCGCTGAGTGCAATGGCATAAGCCTGCCTGACTGCGAGACTGACAAGTCGAGCAGAGACGAAAGTCGGTCATAGTGATCCGGTGGTCCCGCGTGGAAGGGCCATCGCTCAACGGATAAAAGGTACGCCGGGGATAACAGGCTGATGACCCCCAAGAGTCCATATCGACGGGGTTGTTTGGCACCTCGATGTCGACTCATCGCATCCTGGGGCTGGAGCAGGTCCCAAGGGTATGGCTGTTCGCCATTTAAAGCGGTACGTGAGTTGGGTTCAGAACGTCGTGAGACAGTTCGGTCCCTATCTGCCGTGGGTGTAGGAATATTGAAAGGATCTGTCCCTAGTACGAGAGGACCGGGATGGACGGATCTCTGGTGGACCTGTTGTGGCGCCAGCCGCATTGCAGGGTAGCTATATCCGGACGGGATAACCGCTGAAGGCATCTAAGCGGGAAACCCACCTTGAAACGAGTATTCCCTGAGAACCGTGGAAGACGACCACGTTGATAGGCCGGGTGTGGAAGAGCGGCAACGCTTGAAGCTTACCGGTACTAATAGTTCGATAGGCTTGATCGTTCTCATTACTTATATCCATCTTTTGTTCTCACTCACGCTTGTTCCGCCCTGCGGGCGGCGCTACGTGGGTGCGGCGCAACGGCGCCGACGGCCGGTCGGCCTTGCGAAGCTTCGCTTCGAAGGGCGCCAGGCTGAAAGAACGTCAAAGGCACAACAAAGACCAGAGAACAGCGTAGAGAATGCAGCAATAGGCCTCCCTATTTGCTACTCACTATTGGCTATTCGCTCAAACAGCTTCTCGATTTGAACATGCGTTTTGCCGACCTGGTGGTTATGGCGGAGCGGCTGCACCCGATCCCATTCCGAACTCGGCCGTGAAACGCTCCAGCGCTGATGGTACTTCGTCTCAAGACGCGGGAGAGTAGGTCGCTGCCAGGTCTGCAAAGCGCATGTTCAGCTCACATCCGGATCAAACCCGGATCGAGATCAATCTTCTCTCTACGATTTTAGTGATGCATGTCGTTGTCCCAAAACCACCAGGCACTTTTGGGCGACTTGCATAAAGGCCCGCCAAACGGGAGCCCGGGCCGCGAAAGCGGCCCTTTCATTTGGTGAGCCATCTACCTATTTGTAGGCCATCCTATCCGTAGGCTTGCGCTTACGTCCAAGAACACAAGCAAATGCTTGCTCATATCGCAAGCAAATGCTTGCTCATAATCGCAAGCAAACGCTTGCTCATAGGTGACGCGGGGTGGAGCAGCCCGGTAGCTCGTCAGGCTCATAACCTGAAGGTCACAGGTTCAAATCCTGTCCCCGCAACCAATCTCAAAAAACGCCCGCCTCACGCGGGCGTTTCTTCCTTTCCCCGCTTCTTTCCAACTCGACTCGGCTCAGCTTTGCAGCGATGCTCGCTTGGCACGCGGCGCGCCATACATTCGGCCGCGGCGCTAAACGTAACAGGAGCGGAACATGCGGCAGGCGCTGATCGTATGGGGCGGCTGGGAGGGGCACGAGCCCGAGGCCGGGGCGCACGCCGTCAAGGCGATGCTCGAGGAAGAAGGCTTTGCCGTGCGCGTCGAGAACACGACCGCGATCTTCGCCGACCCGGCGATCGCCGCGCTCAGCCTGATCGTGCCGATCTACACGATGTCTAAGCTCACCAAGGCGGAAGAAGCCAACCTGACGAAGGCGGTCGAGAACGGGGTCGGCCTTGGCGGCTATCATGGCGGCATGGGCGACGCATTTCGCGAATCCCCCGAATACCAGTTCATGTGCGGCGGACAATGGGTCGCGCATCCCGGCAACATCATCGACTATCATGTGAATGTGGCGCGGCGCGATGACCCGATCATGCAAGGCATCGACGATTTCCCTTACCGCTCCGAACAATATTACATGCATGTCGACCCTTCGAACGAGGTGCTGGCGACGACCACCTTCTCCGGCGAATATGCGCCCTGGATCGACGGTGTCGTGATGCCGGTGGTGTGGAAGCGCAGGCACGGCAAGGGGCGGGTGTTCTATTCGTCGCTGGGTCATGTGGCGGCGGAGTTCGAGGTTCCGCAGATGCGCACCATCCTGCAACGCGGGCTGGCATGGGCCGCCCGCTGAAGAGGTA